>NZ_CP047356.1 GCF_030408815.1 Corynebacterium freiburgense
GCGGCGTGGCGGATTGAGGGTGGTTAGGTTGGTGGGGTGCGCCAGATGGCGTTGACGGTGTGGGTGGTTTCGGTGGTGGTGACGGTGAGGGTGCCGCCGATGACGGTGAAGCAGGGGGGTGCGCCCATGATGGTGGCGATGGGGTCGCCGGCGATGCTGATGCCGGTGTGGAGGTCTTCCCATGGCAGCCAGCAGTACCTGTTTTCCCACCACGATGGCGCAATAAGTCGATCGGAGAATGTGAATTTTCTTGAGCCCGTGACCTGCAGCTTCCAGAGTGCGGTCATATCCTCCTTGTAGTCTGTGGTGTATACACCGTAGTCTGAAATGATTTTCATCACAGGACCGTGTCGGTCGGCGCGGTCGATGTCGATGATGATATGTCGTTTGGGCCCGATGACTGCGCCGGAGTTTTCTACCCAGATTAATTTTGTTCGGTGCTGGGGTCCGACACGGGCGGCGGCGGTGGAGATG
This sequence comes from Corynebacterium freiburgense, assembly GCF_030408815.1. Lineage (NCBI taxonomy): Bacteria > Bacillati > Actinomycetota > Actinomycetes > Mycobacteriales > Corynebacteriaceae > Corynebacterium > Corynebacterium freiburgense. The sequence goes on from NZ_CP047356.1 coordinate 475, forward strand.
ACGTTGGTGGCGGGGAGTTCTGTCAGCCCACCCCAGGTCAGGCCGCGGGCGGCGCACGTGGATACACGCAACGTTTGATAGTCCGGTGACCAGCACGGATAGCTGCCCATGGGACGGCAAATCGATGCCTCGAGCCATTGGCGGATGGTGCGTTTTTCTTGCTTGTGGGATGCGGGATACAACTCCGGGTTGCCACTGACGGTGTACGCGCTGATGCCCAGGCGCGGCCGACCCTTTTTAATCAACCACTCGTTAATCATGGTTTTAGCATTATGAGCTTTCCGATCCCTCGGAAAAACATCAGGGGTGAGCCGGAAAATATCCTCATAATCAGTAGCTTCGATTGCGCGGATCAGCACGCGGCCGCCGTCCTCTGGCGGGTGGTTTGGGGTGATTTCCACCTCATCGACGTACCCCCGGAATACCGGGACAGTTTTGGGTTCTTTCGTTTGAGTAGTCGGCGTGGGAATATTCAGGTCAACCACTATTTTTTTGCGCATAAACTCTACGGCCGCACGCAGATCATCAGCAGAATCTGGGTAGTAAAGCTTGAGTGTGGCGGTGCGCGAGCGTGGTGGCTCGTTGAGTTCTTGACGCCCCCACGTCGTGGAAAACCCGGCAATCTCATAAAGTGGGATGCGCGTCCCCGCAATTGACACGCGCAAACCCCGCGCCAGCGGTGATCGTTGTTTTACCATGTTGTTTGCCGTTCACGGTCGCGATCGAGCAGCCGCCGGATTTGATCGGCGACAGCATCGGGGTCAAGGGCCCCAGTGATGGTGAAGTGGTTGTGTATTTCGGGTCGGGTGTGGTAAGAGAGTCGTCCGAGGCGCAGTGGTCGGCGGGGTGTGGCGGCGGCGGTGAGGATGGCTGCGGCCAGTGGCGCGGCGGTGAGGATGTGGGCTGGTGGGATCGTGCCGGTTAGATCTGGTGGGGTGTGGGTGGCGAAAATCTCACCCGCGTAGGTGGCGAGGTCGCCGAGGCTGACATTCGCGAGGCGATCGAGGAGTGCGTCAATCCAGTCGATGGTGTCGCGTACGGCCTGGATGAGGCGATTGTGTGCGGTGACGGCGAGGTCCATGGCCCCGCTGATGGCGTCGCCGGGGCGGGCGGCGAGGTCGATAAACTCGCTGACGATAGTGCTGGTGTCGTGCCATTTGTCGATGCACCAGTCCAGTGCTGTGCGGCTGGTTTCAGCCATGGTGCGCATCCCGTCGCCAACATCGGCGACTTTGGTGATGACGTATTCTGCGGCACTCGCACCGATGAGGGATGACAGGGCACCGTAGCCGTCATCACCGCCGTGGAACGCGGTCCAGACTTCTGACCATGAGGTTTTTAGGTTTGTGAGGGAGTCTCGGACATTGAGGACGAAGCCGATGGTGGTGTTGTCTTCTTCGATGCCGAGGGCTTGGCCGAGGGTGCCGGTGTAGTCGCCGTCGAAGATGAGGGAGCGTAGGCCAGTGATGGTGTCGGTCACCCAGGTCGCTTTGTCGTCGAGCCATCCGGTGGCGTTATTCCAGGTGTCTTCGGCTGAGTGCCACATTGAGTTCCAGGAGTCGGTCACCCAGGTCGCGCCGTCGTCGACAGCACCGGTGAACTTTTCCCATTCTTGGGTGCACCAGTTCCAGGCGGCGGTGAGTTGGTCACCGAGCCATGCTGCGCTGTCGCTGAGTGCGGTGGTAAATTGCTGCCAGAGTTGTTTACCGGTTTCTGTTTCAGTGAAAAACCACACCAGCGCCGCGATGACCGCAGCGATCGCCAGAACGATGAGCCCCAATGGGTTGGCGCTCATGACGACGTTGAGCGCGGTTTGGGCGATCTGCATCGCAGCGGTGGCGGTTTGCCAGGCTTTCACGACAGCGACCACACCCCAGAGTGCGGCGGTGATCCCGATGACGGCGCCGGCCATGGCTTGGAATTTTTCTGGGTTTTCGCCGACCCATTTGGCAAGCTCCGCGACTTTTTCTGCAGCTTGTGCCACGTATGGTAGGAGGGCTTCACCGAGGGAGGCTTTGGCGTTTTCCCAGGCGGCGTTAGCGCGTTGTTGTTGGCCGGCGGCGGTATCGGCTTCTCGGCTGAATGCGCCAACTGTGTCGGCGGTTTGTTGGTTCAGCAGCGTCAGGATGGCTTGGGTGCGGGCGGTTTTCGCGGCTTCGCCTTCGAGTTTATCGAGTCCTTGCGCGGCCAGTTCGGCTTGGATGGTGGATTCTTTGATGGACACGCCGTAGCGCTCGATCGGGTCGGCCTCGCCTTTCATGAGGGATGACAGTGCAGCGACTGCGTCGGCGGTGGTACCACCAAACGTGGCGGCGAGGTCAGCGCCTTTTTGAATGAGTTCATCAGTTTGGCCGACCAGCTCCCCTTGGGAGACGCCCATGTTTTTCAGCTGCGCCCCCATCACCGAGGCTAACTCTTGGTATTCGTTTTTGCTCAAACCGACGGCGCTGGATGCTTCTGCGGCGAGGGTTTTAATTGCTTCGGCTTGGTGTTTGTAAATGCTTTCTACCGCGCCGGTGGATTGTTGCAGGCTGCTCGCGGATTCGAATGCTTGCACGCCGAAGGCGATGACTGCGCCGGAGGCCACGCTCATGGCTTGGGCTGCGGAGGTGGCGCGTGATTGCAGTTTATCGATCCGGGTTTCGGCTTCATCGAATCCTTTGTTCGCGCCTTTTGCATCTGCCAAAATTTTGACAGAGAGCAGTGCTGTTTTACCCATTGTTGATTTCCTCTACCACGGCGACCGCAGTCGCGATCATCACATCATCGCAGGTGAAAAAATAGTCAGGGGCGACACCCCACGCATAGGCCAGGCGCATTAATTCCCGGATGGTGGTGCCCCGGTCGTAGGGTCCGGCATCACCTCCGGAGCATCATCGGCGACCAGGTCGGCGACGGTTTCGATCCATGTGTCAAAGTCCAGGGTGGTGGCGTGGGTGCGGTTGAGTGCGGCCCACGTCCAGTACGACATCCCGAGAAACGGTGCGTCCTGAAATGAGGGCCAGCCCATCCGGGCACGATGCATATCAAACCGCACTTGGTCGGGGGTCATGACCTTCGCGGTTTCGGTCGTACCGTCGGAATACGTCACTGTGATTTTTTTCATTGGTGGTTAAGCTCCTTCGATGGTGTTGAGAATGTTCTTGACGTGCTCTTCGTAGAGGCGAAGCCATGTGGGTTCAGTTTTTTGGGCTTGCTCTGCAACAAACGGGTTTGGTGTGATGTTCCGGGCAAACCAGCCCCAGTGGATCGGCCCGGCGTAGGGCACGCTTTTCGCGCCAAGGCGGATACGTGCCCCGGTCTGGGTGGAGAACACTGTGAGCGTGTCTTTGAGTCTGCGAACGCGCGCGCGTTTTGTGCGCGAGCCTACTGGTGCGACAGCCACAGATGCGGTTTTGACGATTTCACCGGCTGATTTGTTGACCGCTTTGAGTTGTTTCATGTCGATGCCAGCGCGGCGGAGTGATGCGCGCAGTTGCCGGGCACCTTCGATTTCTACATGGCCGGGTGCTCCGGCGTAGCTCATGGCGTGATCCCGTTGACTTTCGTGGCTGGGGTGAATGTGGGTTCACCGATGAAATCCAGCTCGATGTTGGTAGTTCCAGCTTCCCCGACCTTGCCCCCGACTTCTGGCGGGTCAAGGCGAACCGTGCCTTCGAATTTGCCACCATCGGTGGTGTTGGGAATGAACTCGATTTTCTCAGTGGTGCCTTTTTTCGACCACAAATACCCAACGATGCCTTTAACGGTGAGGTTTTGCACACATGTGAGTTTCAACTTATAACTATAGGTAGTTGCCTCGGCGGCGACATCACCTGATAGGAGTTGGATTTCCGAGCCGGCTTTCACCGATGGTGCGATGGTTGCGGCGGACACCTCGGCGGAAAAGTTCAATCCGGCGGTGGATTGGCCAAGCACAATTTTGCCGGGCCCAGTGGTAGCAATTTTAGTGTTGACTGGCATGGATAGCTCCTAGTGTGGGGGTCGGATGGTGAGAGAGAATGCAGGGCAGACCTCCCCGCCGGGGAGGGTGACGGTGGTCCCCAGGTCGGTGTCAACGACGTTGCCGCTCAGCACGTCCAGTGCTGTGGTGAGCATCTTTTCTAGCACGCCGATGGCCGCCGGGATATCTGTTTCTGGGCTAATAAGATGAATCCCTATCTCAATAATGTTTGTGCCGTCGAGACGGCGGCCGAGCCAGCGGGTAGCATGCACCCACGCACACGGTGGATGCAGACATAGCGGGTCGATATCGGCCGGGATGCCCGCATTTTGGAGTGCGGTCGTAATGTCAGTGAGGCTGTCGGTAATCATTGCAGTAACGGTAGCTAGGCGACGATGATGTCTCGGTGGCGCCCAAGGTTCAGCAATGCCTCGATATCGGGATCGTATTTCGCGACATAGCTGGGACCCAGTTCACCGATAGTTTCCACCCCGGAGGGGCTGGCGCGGCGTCGCCATAATCGGGCGGCGAGCATGTGCGCGCCACGGCGGGTTTTCGCACTGTCCCATTGGGACGCCGGGACCCAGTCAGCGACCAGGTCTACGACTGCGTCGATGACGTCGGCGAGGTCAGCGTGATAGTCGCCGCTGAGTTTGAGTTGGGCGGCAAGCTTTTCGGCATTGATGATGCCTACTGGTCGGTTGGTCATGCGGTAAACTTCACCAACTTTAGGCCCTTGGGTTGCTCAACCAGTGTGGCGCGATAGCCGAACACGCCTTCATCGGTGGCACCTTTAGCGACGTTGAGTGCATCGACGCGGATCGGGCTGCCTGCTAACTCCCCGTGGCGGATGGCTGGTTTACACCACGCCAGGACTTTCCCTTTGCCGATCAATGGAGTTGGTTTCATCTGGGCCGGGGTAATGCCAAGCATTTCCAAAAACGCTGGTAATTCTTTTTCTTTGACATCGATCAAATTAAACCAATCCATGTCATTGACGACATACACATCCGGGTCGATATTGGTCGCAGCATGGATCGTGTGCCGCGCCCAGCCGCAGGCTTTAAACAGCGACCATTGCTTTGCAGATTGATCATCCTCGGCACCGGCACCCGCAAGCGCATCAGCCAGGGCTTTTTCGTCGGACTTTTGCGCATAGGATTCCGCCATGGCTGCGAAGTATTTGGCGATGACATCGACTTGGTGGAAATGGATGTGCTCGATCGGCAGCTGGTTCGCGCCCGCCAATCGGGTGGCCTCAACTTCGACGAGTTCGAATTCAGCTTTAGTTGACGAGACTTCAGCGGGATGCCCAGCGTAGTCGGCGACCTCAGGTTTGGTTTTCCAGCGCACGCCTTGCATTTTCAACCCCGTGAGAGTGTCTTGCCGCATGGCCGGGATAAATTTCCGCTGGTAGGTGACGCCTTCCCAAAGCTCACCGACCCAGTTCGGCGCGAGCCCAAGTGGGGATTTCGCGACCTGCAATGATTGCAGTGCCGCGGTGAGCATAGTCGGCTCGGCGGTGGGATCATCCAGGCGGGCAAGCGCATCGTAGATCGCAGAGCAGCTGAGTTCGACTGGGCGCGGTGTGGCGTGGATGCCGCCGGGGGCTGCGGCCGGGCCTGCGCTGGCGGTGACAGTCTCGGCGGTGGGGGTGTCATTATTCATCGTGGTGGTCTCGGTTGGGTCGGGTGTGGTATGGGAGGCGGTGATACTGGTGACACGGGCGCTGGAGAACGCTGGGATCGCCACCAACGCGACTGACATCAGTGTCGCCGCAGTAATTGTGTCACCGTCAAATTGGGGTTCGAGCAGTTCGACCGATAGCGCATCGCGCACTCCTTCGCGGATGTCTGCGCTGGCAAGATCGCCATCCGGGGTTCGGGCAAGATGAAATTTTGCGTACAAACCAGCATCGGTGTCGGTAAGTTCCAGGGCGTAGCCGACCGGTTGCCAATCTGCTTGAGTTGAGTGGTTTCTCAACAATTTAATATGGCGAAGATCATCGGGGATGGTGATCGCCCCACGCGCGACCTGATAGTCTCCGGCGCTGGTCATGCCATGCTGATTCCACGGCAGGATAAGCCCTTCAACGATGCGTGGGGCAGCGTCGGCGTCAGTGCAGGTGGTGGCAGTCAACAGTGCGTTAGTCTGCAGAATCACGGTGGCGCCCCTTTTTTTCTCGTGGTTCAGCAGCCAACCACGGCATGTAGGTTTTCATCCATGCCTCCGTAGCAGGGTGAGCAAGAATACGGGTGATCGTAGCGATCGTGGCGAGGGTTGCCGCCACCCATGGAATGGATTCAATGCCAAGTTCTTTGGCAATGATTGGCAAAATCGGGCCGATGCCAATGACAGCGGCGACCAGGGTGCGGATCGTGGCGCGGTTTGGATGTTTCACTTGTGTTGGTGTCATGGTTGTACGGGAGCAGGATCAGGGGCAACAACCGTAAGCAGTTGCCGGACGGCAAAGGTATTCACCACAGCGGTGATGGTTAAGGCAACAAGTTCGATGACGGTCATGGTTTTGCAGAAAACCCTTGCACTTCAAGGGCTTCACCAATGGCGGCCAAGGCATCGACGACGGTGCGCCCGCCGAGCTGCGGCCAGCCGGCGAATGTGTGGCCATGGGCATCGCGGCCCGGCCCGGCCAACTGGTCAAGGATCAATGAATCAATATCTGTGCGCATAGGTTCACTTTCTTCCATCGGTGAGGTGGTGCCATAGAACAGGGCATGTAGTTGTTCTCTGGTGCCACGAAAAGCATTGATATCAACACCTGAATTTCCGCCGCGCCAGCTTCCAAATCGCGCTTCTGAGCTAAATTGCCACAACGCTGGCTGTTGGTTGCCCAATGGGTAATTCCACTGCCTGTGGCTATTTCCTGGATAAATATTTTTTGGCGGGCCCGGGGTATTGGTTCCATAAGCGGCGACCCAAAATGCACCGAACTCATGGCTATCTGGCTCATTTGGTGAAATTTTATGCTCCCAATAGGGAACATATGAATAACACCCGATGACACGAACACCAGCTTGCTCGAACAGTCGCTTACATTCGCGGATGTGATCGACGTGGATGCCTGCGGGGGTTTCCACATCAATCCACATTGGGCGTTGCTGGTTTCCCATAACCTCAAGGGAGGCTTGTACCTGGGCCGCAATACTCGATCCTTCACGAGGGTTACGCAAATAGTGGTATGCCGACGTAATCAGGCCAGCTGCCTCGGCGTCTGCCAGATGCGACTGGTAGACCCGGTCACGGTGGATGCCATCAGTAGTACGAATGATGGCGAAATCCAGGTCCGACTCGCGGGCGGCCTCGACGAGGCTGAGACCGTTTTGCCACTCAGAGACATCAACGCCAAAAATAGTCATTGGTTCTCACTTTCAATTTCAACATGTGGGTTAGGCGCGGGTAGGGAACGATCATCAGGCACAGTGAGTGCAGCGATATCGGCGGTGGCCTCGCTGGTATCGACCCTGAGTGACACACCACGGGGCACAATGTCGTCCATCCCCAGTCGGGCGGTGACCGCTGAAATCATCGGGGCGATGCCAAAGGTGATCAGCTCGGCCATCCTGGCTTGAGTATTGGAATACGACAAGGAGGTGCCGGAGAGGGTGGCATCGATCATCGCGGCCGGGATCGAGCACAGTCGCGCCAAGTCAACCGCAACCGCGTTGCGGCCCTCAACCAACAGGTGTTCTTTGATGCTGCCGTGTTCTTTCACTTCAATGCCTGCTGAAGTGAATGCGACCCCACCATCGCGGCCTTTCCGGGCACGAATCCAGCTTTGTTTCAGCTCGGCGACTTTTTCCGGTGTCAACGGCTTATCACTGGTTTGATGCAACTCGGTGGTGTGGGCTGGGGTTTCTACTGCGCGCCGCACCCCACGAGCAAGCGCGAGTGCTTCCGGGATGGTGGTTTTCCCCAGTGCAAGAATGCCCTCATGAATCCCAGGGATCAGGATATGGGTTGCGGCCGCAACCGGCGCCCCATCGACTAGGACACGATCCTCGGCATCAAATGCCCAGGCATCGTATGGGACCCGGTCAGCGGTGAGCACATGACCTGAGTAGTCGCGGGTGACCCGCCACAGTGACCAGCCGTAAAACAGCAGATCGTCGATGGTCCACAACATCCGGTGATACGGGCTGAGCAGCCCATCAGTGCGGGAAATCCATGCGGGTTGGGCATCCAGGTCTGTGCCGTTTCGCACCGCTACGATCGGGAGCCGAGCGCAGGTAGTGCAAATAAGGTTGCGGGCGCGCAGCAGTGCAGGAATCGTGAGGGCCGCGTCACGGGTAATACCATGCAATGACACGTCATCGAGATCGTCACCAATGAAACTCAGGGACTCCAACCTGGGGTGCTCAGACAAAGACGAAGTGGGCGCGGTCATCGCGCGCAGCGCCCGAAATGCATCCATCATGCCCATGGATGCATCATTGACCACACTGATGGTTTTCCGCTGAATCTATAGAACACGCTGGGGTTTTAGTAAATTTCTGGTTCGATGTCTTCGCGGTAATTCTGGGCACCAATCATCGCCAGTGTCGCTGCCTCCAACGGAGCAATCGACCCGACCGCTGCACGCCGATCCCACACCCAGGAATCACCAACCCGACGACGAGCGGCGATATCAGCGGCGGCGTCCAATGCCGGATCGGGGCGTATCTTGATCTCCGGGGCAAACATGCCATCATCATCAATGTGCATCAAGCGGGTCAAAAAATCACCACACCCCGCCGCCAGCGCCCGAAACGTGATTTTATTCACATGAATGCCTTTGCGGTCCAGTTCAGCAGCAAGAGCATCTGCCGGGCCGATCGGGTCAATCCATACCTGTGCGCCGTGGGCTTCACACAGTTCATTAATTCGTTCCACCGCCCACCGATATCCGGGGCGTGCATCAACAACTTCAACCATTGGTTGCGAGGCCACGATGGAAGCAGTAACAATAATGGCGGTATTACGATCAGCGGCGACAGCTACGCCGAACGCCACTGGCGCATCAGCTGGAATCGGGTCGTCACTGGATGCCATCTCCCATGCTTCAATGGGGATCAATCGATCTCGGGTATGTGTTTCACGATTACCGTAAGCCCTAGCAAACTCATTAACCTTACCACCCATTTTCTTCCACGCAGCCTGCAACGACTCCACCGACTGGGTGAACCCAACCGCAGGATGCGCCGCAGCGACAACAGCAATATCGCTGGCATCGTCATCATCAGCAATGCCCCAATCCAGCAGCGCCACACCTTCCTTCCCCACACGGGCCGCCTCAACCTGATCGTGAAACCATGTACTCGCCGCCGTCCCACGAGTCGAGACCAAAATGACTTGCGCACCAGGGCGAGTGGACTGGGTCGGGGTAATTGCCTGCATCAGCGCTTCACCTTCAGCTTGGTCGAACACCCATGCCTCATCAATCACGTTGAAGTCGCCTTGCTCACCGTGTAGCGACTCCTCTGTCGGGGGATGCGGCGCCCAGTCAGAACCATTTCGAGGGATCAGAAAATGCTCATCACCACGAGATTTCTTCCGGTCAAACAGCTTTGATAACGGAAACGTTGGATCAAGTAAATCATTGGTGAACTTCATCCAATTCCGCCGGGCGTGCCCGCCGGTTTGGGCGGTGGACCACACATATGACTTCGGAGCTTGCAGTGCGCGCTGGATACATGCGGCACCAATAAGCCGGGTTTTTCCCGACTGGCGCGGTACCGAAATAATCACCAGTGGCCACCGGCGCAACCCCGTGGCACGATCAACCTCACCAATAACATCCGCAGCCCACTCCTGCCATGGCATCGCCGGCGTGCCAGACCACTCCATAATCTGGCAAATGGCAGGGCCAAACGTAGGGTTAATCGTCGGCCGAGGCGTGGCGAATCGTGGGGGTGCTGAGCGCTGCAAGGGCTTGGGTAATGGCATCATCGGCGTCAGTATTTCGAGCAGAAGGGATCAATTTCATTTCCCGAAGCAATTCCATATACGGCCCAGATAATTGGGCAATCGCATAGTACTTCCGATCAGCTTCGGCTTGGTCCAAAGCGCGGGCATTCGCCCGAGCCAGCGATACTGCCGCCTCGTCGAGGGTTTCGAGGTAACCATCGCGGCGAGCTTGGGCGATCGCAGTCTCAAGCATTTGGGCGTGTCGGTCACCGGTCGGCACATCAGCCGGGGTAAACAGCGCGGGTTGGTTCATGGCAAAACTTTTTCCGTTTCGGGGGTTATGAGTGAAAACAAGGGGGGAGGGGGGAGGGGGGACGCCCCCCGGGGCACAACGGGGAGAGATTTTCCGGCTGGCGCGGGGCTTCCCCGACCTCGGCTTTTATAAAAACTCACCATCGGCGACTCGGCGGCAGAGTTTTCCCAGGTCGCACTGGGTATTTCGCGAACCACATATCAAGCGGCATATCACGGCGGGCTGAATTGCAACTGGCGTGCGCCGGACGAAGATTCTCGATCGAATCATCACCACCAGCCGAACGAGGCACCACATGATCGGCTGTGTCAGCACCATCACGCAAGCACAAATGGCAGATCGTGCCGTACGTCGCCAACGTCAACACCCGCAGCCGCGACGCAGATCGCCCACCCCAACCAGCCATCACAGCACCTCACACTCAGCCTGCGCGCGCGATACCCGCCCCCTATCCCGGCGGGGTGCAGGATGGGCAGGGGCGGGGTGGGTCCCCCTCCGCCGACGCGCCCGAGCAGCCCGAGCAGCCCGAGCCGTTTGCTCCGTGACAGCTGCGTCCAGCTGCGCTGCATGCATCGCGCGCAGCGACAACCCACTAGCCACCCCACTCACCGCAGCGATCGCCACACGATAACGCACAGACACGCCATGCGGCGGAATCGGAATACCAGCAACAATCACCCCACCAATCGGCGGCGCAGGCAACGACAAGGCATAGGTAGCACACGCACGCAGCAACGGACAGCCGCCACACAACTGCGCAGCACGCTCGTGCAACAGGCGAGTGCGCTCAGCAAGAGACTGCTCAGACGGAAACGAAGTAGGGTAGTCCCACCACGTGGGATCAGCATCAGGAGCCGTACACGGCGTCGGCACCCCAGGAAAGATGGTCATAAGTCATGCCCTCACAGATCAATCAATACACAAGGCCTATAGATCACAGCCACTCCAGGCCAAAGAGTTCGAAGGCCCAAAGGGCCCCCTTTGCTGTGACCTCCCAGTCGCGCTTCCCAGTTTTTCCGCCTCCCGTCGTCACACCCACGACCAGTAGCCGATGGGCGATTTTGCCCACCGGCTTCCAGCTATACGCCACGCCCACACTGATCAGATGTGAGATGGCGGTATAACGCCGAGCCGTCATACGCTTTGGTTTATGTATTGGAGGCACATACTCGGCCGCAGTTGGTTAGTGTCGAACTTGCGGGACAAACGACAGATCGGGTCGAAGTTGGTTAATGACTATTTAGTTAGTTCTTGATGCCTCCGCATACGCGGTGCACCACGAGGAAACACCAACAGAACGGCAACGTTGATGTGTCCTCGTGACCCACCCGCACCCAGGCAGTCACAACCAGCAACTAAAACAACGGCTCAGGCAACCACACTGCTAACTCCTCCCGACACCGGGCACACACATGCTCCCCCGCCCACGGACCCGACACCATCCGCGGCGGTACACACCCTTCGGCAAAATGCACACCACAAACTCCACACCGGGTTTTCGACCGACGCGCAGGACGCCACTCAGCAGACACAGTCAGGTTCATCACCACACCCCCCATGCGACACGACATTCTGCCGGATCCGAGTCACCAACTCAGGCGGAAGATGCCCCCCAATCGGCCCATACGTCCGCACCCACGCCTCCGCAGTCTGCAACGCCTCAGCAGCAACATACCCATACGGGGCCGACTCCTCCCCATAAATCTCATCAACCACCCCAATCAAATCATCAATCCACACCGGCACAGGCGCAGGCCGAGAAGCCACCACACCATCCGATTTCCCCCCACCATTGCCTGATAAAAAGATACATATAACCATCACGGCGATACCGGCAAGACCAACCAAAAAAGCAAACACAGACATCACGCCACTGCCTTCCGGTCAAGCAGTTCGCGAACATCATATTCCGAAAAAATATAGGTTCCCGTTTGAGTTGAACTTTTCAAAACCGGTGCCAAAATCCCTTGCTTCACCCAACGATGAACCGTCGATCGGTTAACCCTAAATAGTTTTGCCACCTCATGCGTAGATAGCAACTGTTGCTGTTCCATACCATGACTAATACCAATGGATAGACTCAAGCGCAACTGTTGCGTTTCTAATCAATTTCTTAAACTGGACTTTGGGGGCACTTTGGGGGTTGATATTGCAACAACTATTGCGTTAGGGTGTCAACATGACAATGCAGCAACATTTCGACTTTTCAAAACTGGAATTTAATCTCGGAGATCGCCTCCGAAAAGCATTAGAGATCGCAGACCTGACTGCTATCGACATGGCTACATACTTAGACATCTCTAAATTCACCATTAGCCGCTATATCAATGGAAAAGTCCCTGTTCCATTACAGACCCTTCGCCTGTGGTCGCTTAGGACTGGTGTCCCACTGGAGTGGTTGCAAACAGGGAAAACCCCCACCAGTGATCCTGATGGGGGTAATACTGTGGGCCCTGTGGGGCTCGAACCCACGACCTACGGATTAAGGATTAGGCGTGTCTTACACGGGGTCAGGGCAGCATAGGTTTAACCTATGTAAATGCAAAGAGTTTTATTAGAGGATTGTCTACGGGGGTGGCGGAAAGAACTTGCTGCAGCTGGACGCAGTGACGGAACTCTAGGCGTCCGAACATCACACACCCGCCGGGTGCTTAATTCCATAGGTGTCCCGCTGCATGATGTCCGTCGACACCACCTAATAAGCTGGCTGGCTCAATGCAAATACGCACCCGAAACTCGGCGTCAAGTAATCATCTCACTTCGAATGTTTTTTGCGTGGCTTTTAGCTCAAAATAAGATTTCGGCAAACCCAGCTGAATCACTTCCAGCCGTTGCACGACCTCGCAAATCTCCGATGCCCGCAGCCGACTATCAAATAATCAAAGCCATGCAAGAAGCACCAGCATGGGTAGCGCTCGCCGTCGAGATCATGACTACCTGCGGTCTGCGAAGGTTTGAAGTAGCAAAACTAAGAAGCCTTGATGTGCAAGCAATCGGCAACCTTTGGACCATACATGTCATCGGCAAAGGTGGACATTCACGATATGTGCCGTGTCCACCACACCTTGCAATCAAACTTACAGCTAAACAAGGGTATGTATTTCCAGGGGGCCAGAATGGCCATGTGTCAGCTGGCTGGCTTGGAAAACAAATCAGTAAATATTTGCCCGCCGGAATTACTTCACATAAATTGCGCCACAGATACGCCAGTGTGGCCTATCGATCACACCACGATCTACGTGCAGTGCAACAACTTCTAGGCCACGCAAGCGTGGCTACGACTGAAGCCTACACCGCAGTTGATCCGTCGAGCGTTATTGAGACAGCCAGC